>NZ_CP109008.1:0-32500 GCF_036226665.1 Streptomyces sp. NBC_00691
GCTCGATATCGTTACTGGCGATTTTGCCATTACCAAGGTAAATCGCCACGTGGCCCGCCCGTTGCCCCGTGTCCCAATACATGAGCGCGCCGGGAGGGGGCTCCCTGTCTTTGTCGTGCTTCATATTCGCGGGCATTTCCTTGTAGTGGTCAATTGCGTAATTGACGCCCGAGTATGACCACCCGTAAGCCCGTGCCACGAATGCGAGACAGGCGCGATACCAGTCCTTCCCCCCGGAGGTCTCGTTTTCTGCCCACTTGATTGCGGCGGCGGTGGAGCGAGGATTCTTCACCTGCGCGGGCCACCCGGCCGCGCCGTCGTGGAAGGCTTCTCCGGGCTTGGCCGGCTTGCCGGCGCCCCCTTCGTCGTAACACTCCTCCGCGCCGTCGTCGCCGTTGGCTGCGTCTTCCTGGTCGCCCTGGTCGCCCTCTTCGCCCTGGTCGCCCTCTTCGCCCTGGTCGGCGCCCCCCTTGCCCGGCCGGTCCAAGTCGATGTCCGCAAGTCGTGCGATCTCGCGGGCCGCATCCTCTTGCCCTGCGTACAGGTCCGGGTGCGCACTGACTTGGACCTTTTGGGCCGCGGCGCCCATGTCCATGGACTCCCAACCCTTGACGTCCGTCAGTCCGCGCGGGCTCCCGTCTTTGTCCCCCATGAAGAACATGGTTGCTGAGTATTTCGGATTCATGATCTGCTCTTTGGTCCCCCACCCTTGGGACGGGCGCTGTTGGAAGAGTCCAATTGAATCCGCGTGCCCGTAGTCAAGGTTCAGAAGGGTTGATTCCTGAAGGGCCGTCATAAGCCCTATCAGGGTGGCCCGTCCGGAGAGACCTTCCTTTTCTGCCACTCCGTCAATAATCTCGGCGTTGGCTATCTGCTTTTTTCTCATGCCCGCGCCGGGAGCTTCTGCGGACCCTCCCCCCGTGTCGCCTCCGGGAACCTCCGCCCCGGGTTGTCCACGCTTTCCGCAAGAGTCTGCGAAGGCTTTTCCGCCCACTCCGGCGCCGAAGACTCCGACGACAAGTAGGAAGATCAGGAAGGCGACAGCGCCGACAGCGGCCACCTTCAGTTTGAACGGGGCGCTTGCCGCGGAGGCGGCGGCGCCGAGCGCATCGCGTCCGTTCACCCCCTAGACCCCCAGGATTCGGGACACGTGCCACCCGTCGCCCGTGTTGGTCAACTCCGTTTGCAGCGTGGTCTTTTGGGTGTTGTCGGTGTACCCGGCGACGTCCACCGTGGCCGTGACCGTGCGCCACACGCGCAGGGGGGTGTCCGGCGGCAAGTCGTCGCCGGCGGGCTTGACTGCGACCGCGGAAACGGTGCTTACCCCGCCTTGACTCACCAACTTGCCCCATGCCGGGTCGGTGCTGTTGGCCAGGTTCTCCACCAGCGCGGGCATGGCCCACGGCGCGGCCCGCCGTACGGCTGCGGTGTGGTCGTTGTCCACGGGCGGGTTCCGGGTGAGGTAGTGGCGGGTGAACTGTTCCGCCACGGTGTCCGCGTCGCCCAGGTCGACGGCGGACGGGCCCGGGGAGGCGGCGGAAGGGTTGGCGCTCGCCGTCCCGGCCGGCTTGGCGTCCTGGTCGCCGGTCGGACTCGGGGAGGCGGAAGCGGTGACGCTGCTCGCGCGGTCGCCGTCGCTGCTGAACCAGTCCGGCCCGAACCGCGCGAGCACGCCCGCGACCAGGACCACGGCGACGACCACCAGAGCGACCGCGGGCGTGGTGGGCTCGCGGCGGCGCTGCTCCCTGATCCACTCCGCGGTGCGCTCGCGTTCGGCGTGGCGGTGAGCCCGCCGGAGGCGGCGGCGCCTCCGGCGGGGTGCGTCTTGGATCTCGTCTGGATAGTCGTAGGTGGCGCGCAGCAGCTCGCGCCACTGCTCGGGTGTCTTCTCCTCTTCAGGCATGGCGGGTCACCCCTTGTCTGTGCGTGGACGGGGGACGTCGCGGGCGGGCGCCGGGCGGGGCGCCGGCTGCGGGGTGGCCTCCGTGCGGCGGTTGGTGGGCGCGGCGGATCGCGCGGGGGGCGGGGGTTGGGTTGCGCCCGTCTTCGACCCGGGTGCAGCCGGGCGAGGTGGGGGCCCGTTCGGGGTGGAGCGGATCACCTTCGCTTCGATGACCTTCGGTCCGGGGGCGCCCGGCTGCGGGGCGGTCCGGAAGGCGTAGTTGGGCTGCCCGGCGCCCGCAGGGCGGGGCGCAGCGGCCGGGCGGGTGCCGGGCGGGAGCGTGGCCGTGGCTGTGCCTCCGCGGCTGTCTGCGGTCGACGTGGCGCCGCCGCCGGGGAGGGCTGGACGCGGGCGCGGAGCGGTCGACGGGAGCGGGCGGCCGGGCGCCGTGCCGGTCATGGTGTCTGCGCGTTCCATGGTGATGGTGGCGCCGTCCGGGCGGGCTCCGGCGGGGGCGAGCGCGGGCCGCTCTCCACCGGGCACGGCGGTCGGGCCTCCGGTCGACGTGGGCAGGGGCGGAGGCGCGGGGCGCCGGAAGGGAACCCGCGTCACGGTCACGCCGTACCCGTCGCCGTCGCCTCCGGGCGGGAGGGCTCCCCCGCCACCGCCGCCACCGCCACCGCCACCGCCCGAGCCGGGACCGCCGCGGCCACGACCACCGCGCGTCTCTACGGGGCGGTTGTGCTGGCCGGAGTCCGACCGGCCGCCGCGGGGCAGTGCGCGCCCCATGACGCGGGACGCGAGCATCCCGAGCGCCATTCCACCGACCGCCGAAGTCTGGCCGCTCACGCCCACGATGGCTTCAATGATCTTGCGGAAGCGGAACGCCATGATTGCCGCGGCGATCGAGAGCCCGGCGGAGGGCGCCCACCCGTATTCGCCGAACATCTTCGTGGTGGCGACTTGGACGACCAGCACGCAGCCGAGAACCATGGTCACGACGAACGATTGAAGGGTGAGTCCCAAGAGTTGATCGAACCAGCGCACGCCCCATTCACGGGGGCGGCCGGGGATCACCCACATGCAGGCGAAGAAGACGCCGGCGACTAGCAGCATGAGCGCCCCGAGTAGGGAAGCGATCGACGCGAAGGCGAGCGCGAGCACGAGAACGGCGAAGATCACGACCACGATCAGGGACGGAAGGGTGACCATGATCCGGCCCACCGGGGAGTGCCCCTGTCGCCACGTCACGGAGTCGCCCCCCACGGCTTCGTCCGTCACGTTGTCCTGTAGCCACTCCTTGCGCTTGTCCTTCGACGGACCCTGATTCAGCAGCTCCGCGCCGTACTTCTCGCAGACTTCGAACGATCCGAACTCCGCGACGCACCAGGGCGTGGCCACGTACGCCCGCCACACCGCATCCGACGATTTGCGCAACATGTCGTCACGGCCGGTATTGGTGTATTTGGGCTTATGGTCCATCTTGAAGGGGAAGTCTTCGACGCCTCCGCCGATCCCTTCGGACGTCGCGGACATGGCGATGTTGGCGCCGATTTGGCGGGTGGAGTCCACGCCGTCCACCCACACCCCGGGCGAGTTCAGCAGTGAGACGGAGACCACCCCGGAGATGAACACCCAAGCGATCTGAGAGAGCCCGCCGCCGCCTCCGCCTTCCTTGTGCTTGGTGAAGGCGACGAAGCCACCCACGGCGAGCGCGGTCGGTAGCAGCGTGGCGGACAGCCCCTTGGCGGCGCCCCCGATGCTGCCTTCCAGCGCGTCAGACAGGGCAGGGATCGACGTCAGTTGAAAGATCCATTGGACGATGACCACGCACGCCGTGCCAATGACCGTGATCAGCGCCATGCAGATATCTGCGATGGCTTCGGCCATGGGGTCCAAGACGTCCCACTTACCGAAGTCGCTGTCCAACTGCCACAGATTCGGATTCGAGTAGGTCTCGTACAGGGTGCCTTCACCCTTGGGGACCTTGCTGTCCGGGGAGGGCAGGAGGTCCCCGATCCCCACCGGGTCGATGTCGGCTGCGTGGGCGTGGCCCGCGGCCACCATGAGCGTGGTGAACGCGAACATCATCGGAATGGCCACGGTGCGCAGCCGTGGCAGGTGAACAGTCACAGCACTTACCCCCCGGACAGGGCGGCCGTCGCCGGGTCGCCGTGTCCCATGTCGCCGTCCTGGACGTCTTCGCGCTGGTCGACCCGCCACGTTCCGCCCTCTTCGACCAGCCGCAGCGCCTTACGGGCGGTGCTGGTGTCGTCGGGCCACGTCACGGTGTAGGTCAGCAGCACTCCGTACCCGGCCGGGTGGCCGGCGGAGGCGGGGACCTTGACCGGCGCCCCCTGCGCGGTCACGGGCCCCGTGGATGCCCGGTCAGGTCCGGGCGCCGTCGACTTCGACGGGAGCGCGTCCGGGGTCGACCCGTCCGCGTAGGTGGGCGGGGAGACCGAAGCCGTGGGCGACTCGGACGCGGGCGCGGAGGGGGTGGGCGTGGCGGTCTCGGGACCGATGTTGCGCTCCGCGCACTGGTCGACCGTGCCGCGTCGCAGTGCGGCCGTGGACAGCTCGCACGCCCGGCGCCAATCCAGAGCGTTGGCCGCTTTCTGGTAGTCCCGGGCGACCGCGACCGCCGCGGCGGCCGGGTCCTTCTCCTTCTTCGGGTCGTCGCCCCCCGAGTCGCCCCCGGAGCACCCGGCGAGCGCGAGCCCGGCCGCGAGCAGCAGCACGGCAGGCGTGGCGGTGCGGCGGATCATGCGGGTACCTCCTGTGGGATGTGGTCGACGTCGCCGGGCTCCGCGTCGATCGGGTCGGCGCGCGGGGTGGTGTCCAGCAGTTCCAGCAGCTCCACCGTGGGGATGTCCCATTGGGCTGTTGCGCTGTTGAAGCGCCGGTCCCGCACGATGCAGTGGCCGTGACGGATCTCGCCGTCCGGGTTCAGGCCGATGGACTGGATCAGGTCTCGGGTGTGCTTGCCGGCCGGGAGTCCGAGCATTTCGGCAAGCGCGTCTTGCTGTCGGGAGTTGGTGAGCTGGAAGCCCACGACCGTGGTCAGTTGCTCGATCACGCCGACCAGCAGGGAAAGGGACTGCGGGTCCTGCGTGTCCAGCAGCAGCGCCGTGGACAGCGCGCGGCCCACCCGGGCGATGTATTCGAGGAAGGATTGGCCTTCCTTCGTGGCGGTCAACACGTGCACTTCCGGCACCGCGACAACCTTGCGGAGCCCGCGCAGATCCTTGCGGCCGGCCGTGGTGATCCCGTACGCCAACATGCTGTGCATGAGCGCCACCGACATGCGCTGAAGGACGTTCCAGTCTTCGCGGTCGTCGGAGGCCCCGGGCAGGGACAGGCCCGGGATCTGCACCACCCAAATGCCGGGCTCGGGGGTGAGCGGGGCGGCGCCTTCGAGCGGGCGGCCCATGAAGGGGGCGCCGATCGCGGTCTGTGAGAGTTCGTACAGCGCTTCGCCGGTCTCGCGGGCCAAGTCGTCGTCCGACCGACGAAGGAAGTCGATCACTCGCCACGTGGCCGGCTCGCCGTCCGCGATCACAGCGTTTACGGCGTGCTGGACAGGCGTTTCCGCGCCGCGGGCGCGCAGGTGCGGCGGCATCGCGATGCCGAGTTGGGCCGGAACTTCGATCTGTGCCCGCTCGGACCCTTCCTTGTCCAGCAGCCGGAAGAGGTCCGCGACGCCGGAGAATCGGGGGCCGGTCTCGATCAAGTGGGCGTTCAGCCCGTAGCGCTTGGCGGCGCTCACCACTCCCCCAAGGTCTCCCTTGAAGTCCAGCGCGAGCACGAAGGCGCCACGGAAGCCCGCGTCCAGCATGGACGCCATCATGGCCGTGGTCTTGCCACGGCCGGACCGTCCGATGTACGCGGTCGTTGTGGCGTCGCCCTTTTCGCTTCCGATCGTGACGTCGTTCCGGAAGGTCCCGGGGGTGGACCCGGTGAGGTATCCGACGATCGGCCCCGAGTCGTCGCCCACCTTCGCGCCGCCCCACCACCAGGACCCGGCGAGCGCGGTCACGTCGCGGGTGTGACCCACGTCGGGCACCCGGAGTTGGTCGCCCGGCTGCGCCTCCAACCACAGCTCGCGTTGTTCCTCTTCACCCACCCCGACTTCGATCCCGAGCCCGCCGTAATGCGTGATCACCGCGTCCACGCGGGCGCGGAGGTCTTCCACGCTGGTGGTGCTGGTGACGATCAGCCGGGGGTGATCTTCGACCAACGTCACGTCTTCGCGGCCCATGTCGCGGATCAGGTCCGCCATGACGCCTTCGGTTTCTTCGATCGCGCGGCCCGGGTCCTCCGCGGAGTGCTGCGAGGCGGAGCGGCGCTGCTCCTTCGCGAGTCGGCGCGCTTCGTCCGCCTTTTTCATCGCGTCGCGCTTGATCATGACGCGGAAGCGGACGGAGGCTTCCGGCGAGACCGGCAGTATCAGGGCCGCCGGGTCGATCTCGTCTCCAAGTGCGGATTCGTCCACGTCCGGCACGTAGGTGATCTCGCTCAGCGTGCGCAGCCACTCCCCGTTGCCGGGGGACTCCATGCGCTCCGGGAATCCGCTCATGGTCAGGATGGACACCCATGCGGCCGGCTCGCCGGTCCGGTCCATCACGCGCAGGTGATCCGGGTACGGCAGGATGCGCCCGCGCGTGAGCGCCGCGAGCTTCGCCCCGGAGATCATGCCGCGGGTCGAGGAGGGGACGGGCGTAGACCGGTGCTGCTCTCGCGCGACCATCCACGCCAGCAGCTCCACCGCGGCCGGCTGCGCTCGCCACGGCGTGGTTTCGAGCCTCCGTCCGAGTCGGCGCATGATCGCGTCCAGCCGGGCGAGTTCCCGCACCCCGACGCCGGTCGGGGCGACTCCGAGCCCTTCTTGAATGCCGCGCCGGCTGAGTGGCGCCCCCTGTCCGGTGCGGTCGGTGATCCGTACGCCCAAGAGCAAGTGCCGCAGCGGGAGGGCGATTTGGTCCAGCCGTTCCACCCGGAGCGACGCCCAACCCTTCCAGTCCCCGGCGGTGAAAAGGCGGGCGGCTTCGTCCATGTAGTCCGTGGCGTTCAGGGGCGACCACAGCACCTTCAGGTGGCAGTCCGACCCGGCAAGGATCTTCGCCAGTGCGCTGCTCGCCTGATCCAGCTCGCCGTCACGGGCGGACTCAGACATGAGATCCGTATTGCTGCTGGACAGGGTGAACCACGCTTCGGCGTGACCGGTGGTGATCACCAACCCGTCCGCGAATCCGACGTATTGCGCCGGGTCTGCTGAGCGGTCTCCGCCGACCCCCAGGAAGTTGCCGACCCGCTGAAGTACCTTCATGCCGTCTTCCCCGTCGTCTTGCCGCGGCGGCGCCCGCGGGCTTTGTAGACCTGATCCGGCCCGTACAGCCGGGGGCGTGCGTCCAGCCGGATCGGGGCGCCGGCGAGTGGCGCCGGTCCCGTGCTCGCGTCCCTCCCCGCGTCCCTCCCGGGGCGGAGTCCGCCGCGGGAGGTCATCCGCTCGCGCCGCGGAATCCACTCGACGCGGGAGGCGGAGCGTCGGCCGCCGCAGATGATCGGGCGGTGTCCGAGCGCCACGTATCGGACCGTAAGCGCCCAATAGGTGATGTTCCAGCGCCGTTCGTTCTTCCGGCTGCGCTGCGTGCCGAAAATGGCGGTGAGCAGCGGAGGGAGGAAGTACAGCGTGAACGTGAACTTCCCGGGGAGTCCGAGGATCAGCAGCAGTCCGCCGGTCCACAGGAGGTAGAGCACGAAGCCGAGAACCAGCGTGCGGCGCGGCGCCCCCTCCCCGAGATCCAGCCCTAGCAATTCGTGCTGTCGGGTCTCTAGATCAAAGTGGCGGGTGTAGGTGGCGCCGCTTCTCATGCGGACCCCGTGACCTTGCCCCACAGTCCCCCGAGCAGCGTTTTGGCCGCGTCGGGAAACCAGACCAGACCGGCGACGAAGACGGCGCCCACGGCCATGGTGATCATGCCGCCCCAATCATCCTTCACGAAGTGGCGGAAGGCGCGGACGGCAAGCCATGCCGCGAAGAGGTTCCCCACGACCAGCAGCACCCACGTTTTCAGGGCTGATCCGTCAGTGAGTGGCGCCGCGAGTGTCACAAGCTGTTGCACTGTTCCCCCTTTGGAACATCGGGCAGGAAGGTGGGGCGAGCGGGTTACGCCGCGCCTCCGTGGACGTCGACCACCTGCCACCGCTCTGCGTCCGCGGAGGCGACCCGGGTCAACTCGACTTGGTATGTCTGTTCGATCTGCGCTTCCCCGACCTTCCACATGACCCGCGCGGTTCCGGTCCGGTCGGTCCCTGTCCCTGCGTCCGCGGCCCATGACGTCACGCCGACCAGGGTCATACCTGCGGGGACGGGCGGGATCGTGGCGCCGGGCGCGGTCACGGCTCCCGTGTCGCCTCCCGCGTACGCCTTGAAGAAGGCGGACACGGTGCCTTCGGTCTGCTGCGCGAAGGTCGCGTCAGATTCGGGCGCCTTCAGGTCCGGGAGCGTCGGGCCGCTCGCGGGGAGCCCGACCATGCCGGGCGCTCCGGTCACGACGACTTGGCCGGCGGTGTGGACCACGGGGACTTCAAGGCCGATCCAGCGGTCCGCGGTCTTCGCGGGGGTGGCCTTCTTCTTGCCCTCCGCGGGGGTGCCCGCTTCCTCCGTGGTATGGAGCAGCACGTCCACCCGGACTCGCGCTTGCCCCTGCGTGGTCGGGGTGACTGCGCCGGGCTGGACGGTAAGCACGTCTTGCCGGCCGCGGCCGTCCCATCCCGCGTCGGTGTCGGAGTCCTTCGGCAGCAGTGCCGCGAGCGCCGCGGCTCGCGCGTCCTGGTCGTCTTCGTTCCACGTGAGGTAGGCGCGAGCGAAGCGGGCCGCGGCGGCTTGGGCGGCATCGCTCGGGTAGGCGGGCGCCGTCTTCACCGCGGCCGGCGGCGGGGCGTCGCTCTGGTTCGGGATGATCCAGCTTCGTACGCCCGTGATGACCGCGAGCCCGACCACGCCCCACAGCACGCCGCGGCCCAACTTCCGCAGCGCGGCCGTGCTGGACTTCTCGTCAACCGTCGCCCACGGGGTGGCGGGCTCCGCCTTCGACGCGGGCGCGGAGGGGGTGGGCGTGGTCTGCTGCTGCGCCTTCAAGGTGGCGGCGGCGGACTCCCACGGGTTGGTCCCGGCCGGCTGCGCGGGCACCGTGCCGGGCATCGAGGAAGAGGGGGACGCGGCCTTCCCCTTCTTGCGTGCCTTCTTGCGCTCCCAGTCCCCCGGGTCTGGCAACCCGAGCACCTTCCGCGCGGTCGGCCCCAGTGTTGGCATGAGTGCCCAACTCCCCCCGTAGCCCCATCCGTCAGGTGATCGACCCTAGACCCGGGGTGATCGGTGGTCAAAGAAGTTCGTAACTGTCCGGAAGGTCTAGCACGGGACTGTGACAACGCCCGGCGGTCCACCCTTCGGCCGCTACAGTGCACGGCCATGCGGCATAACGACCGGGCGCCGGCTGCGGTGCGGATTGATGGCGCCCGGCTTCGGGGACTTCGAATCGCTCGCGGCTTTCGCACACACAGACAGTTGGCCAACGCATTGGGTTGTGCGCGGAGCACGGTCAGTATGTGGGAGGCGTCGAAGTGCACCCCGCGGCCGGACACGCTCGCGCGGCTCGCGGCGCTGCTGGCCGTAGATGTGCGGGAACTGCTCGAAGCGTCGGAGCGCCCTTCCCTGCGTGGACTTCGGATGACCGCCGGCCTTCGGGCGGTTGATGTGGCGTGGGCTCTCGGGATTCAGAAGAGTTCGTATTGCGATGTCGAAACGGGCAGGCAGTCCATTCCCGGGCGCTGGTGGCCCGTGCTCGCCTCTTTACTGGATCAGCCGGAATCGGCCGTGCGGTCGCTGCTCGGTTCTCACTGAAGGCGCGGGAGGGCGGAGCCGGATAGGTCGAAGGCCGCGGAGTGTCGGCGCTCCGCGGCCTTCGGTTTGCTTCTCGCCTGTCAGTCTTTTGCGAGCCGGGCGGGGTCGTCCCATGTCGCTGCGCACGCCATTTGAATGCGGTCGACGGCATTTCCGGCGCCGGGTGGGAAGAGGACACCGCCGGGTGCGCGGGTGTCCACCCGATTGACGAGAGTGGCGGCGCGGGGGGCGATCTCATCCAGTAGCGCATTGGCGCGGTCGTTCGTCACCGGGGCAATGGGCCATCGAAGGAAGAACATCACTCCCACCAATACCGGCGGCTTAGCGCCGTCCGCCACATGGGCGCGCAGGGTGCCGCTTGCCAGATCCAGCATGACGAAGGCGGGGCGGACTTCTTTACCGAAGGCACCCCGGAGATCATTTCCGCCCGGGGTGAGGTATTCGCAGTGGACTGCGGGAGCGGGAAGTTTCACGGTTTCCGCTTCCATCATGACTGCACCGCCCTTTTTCGATTCGGTCACTTCTTTGTGGTGCTCGCCTGAAAGCGGGTCGCCCAATCCTTCAATTCCTCTTCGGTGAAGTATGTCGTTCGACCGTCCGTGACACCTTCGGGAAACGTAATTCCCCTTTCCTCTCCCCTCTTCTTGTATTGCCGTGCCGTGCTGTGCTTCCACGGCAAAATACCTTCCTCGCACGCCTCCGCGAGCGAGTACGTCCGGGGCAAGGCCGCGTCCTCCGCGGCTTCTTCCGGGCTCTCGCCTGTCGGCGCGGAGGGTGCGGAGGCTGTCACATGAGCGGTCACACGGGCAGTCACAACGGGCGCTGTCACATGCTCTGAGCTGTGCGTAAGAGTCTTGACCCCCCCGCCGGCCCCTGGTGTGACTGTGGGGAGTGACAGCGGGCCGTACTCACCTCCGGGCAGGAAGCGCCGGACCGCTGTCGTAAGGTCCGCCTCTTCCAAGACCTCTTCCGTGATCCACGGCGCCATTTCTCCGGCATCGAACCATGCGGGCGCCTTCGGGCATTGCTGTAGCAGCTCCGCGACCCGGGGTGTGATGTAACTCGGCTGCAACTCGCGGACGAAGAGGTGTTCCCCGTCCGGTGCCTGCCTCTTGTCCGCGTAGGCGCCGCGGCCTTTTACGTCGGTGTCGTACTGGACGACCGGGGTTGCCTGCCCGAAGGCCACGCCCCACGAAACACGGTCCTGCTGTCCCACAATGATTTTGGTTCCGATTTGGGATCTTTCCATGGTGCCACCGAAGAAGGTGTTGGCGAATTGCTGCGTACCAACCACGATCCGGTGATTACTGGAACGCCCCTGAAGGAGAATGATCGAGAACCATTCGAGGAAGGGCGGGGCGCCCTTGCCCTTCAGTCCGTGACGCCACCATGTGTAAGCGAGTTTGATCAGGGTCGGCAATTCGTCAATGACGAGAGTGCGCGGGACCAATTGATCCCGTGCCCCCGCAGCGGCGTATTTTCCTTGCGCTTCCTCCGCGGCCATCATGGAGACCATGAATTCCGCGAAGGCGGCAACGCAGGATCGGACCGTCTTGTGGACCCGGACGCCGGAGTGGCCTTCCGCTTCAATCAGGCTGTTTCGCTTCGTGTCGAGAATGTCAATTAGTTCCCCGTGCTGTCGACCGTGAACGATCGGGATATACAGAACGGTCGACTTGCCCGACCCGGTGTCACCAGCCACGCCCCAATGCGGTGTTGCGGTCTGCGTGTGGACAACCGCGTCCACGATGGTGTCACCTTCGATGGCTTGCCCCACGAAGACTTCGTATCGGTTGCCGGTCGACTTCCATTCCACATATTCGGGGAGCTTGGGCCGCTCTGCGGGCTTCGGTTTCCGCGTCCACTTCACGTAGTGCTCTGGCCCCGTGCGTTCCCAGTGGGCCACCCACTCCCCGGGGATGCGGGTTTCCACGATGTGGTCCAGCGCCGACATGGCCTCTTTCCCGCCCATCCATGAAACGGGGATGCGGACCACGATCCGCGCGCCGTCCGCGGAAAGGTCCGGCGAGAGGTTCACCCACTTTTCGCGGCGCTCGCCCTCTTCGAGCCGGAGCACTTGGCGGACCGCCACGAAGAGGGAGGGGCCGTGAATCTCGTCATCTGTGGGGCTTCGCGGCTCCCACAACGTGAGTCCACCCGGACCGGTGAGCGCCACCAGCAGCACGACGACGGCCGCGCCGATCAGGGCGAGTTGCGCCGGCTCGGGGAAGCGCCACAACCCCCACGCCGCGAGGAAGGGCGCGAGCCGGATCAGGGAGCGCGCGGCGTGCGGCCACCGGGTCCACGCCGCGAGAGCCCGCCCCATGCTCGCCGTCACGCTCCATGCCCCGCGGAGGGGTGCGAGCGCCGCCCGGACGGCCCGCGAACCGCGGCCCGGGGGCTTCTTCGGCAGACCCAATGCGGACGCGGGAGCGCGGGGGGAGGGGACGGCGCTGATCGCCGCGGCCGGCCCGCCCTGGTCGTCTACCAGGACCCCCGAGCGCCACCACGTGGCCGTGCTGCGCGGCTCGCCGTTCAGGTCCCGCCCCGCGACGTACCGGCCGATCGTGCGGGCGGCGCCGCCCACGACTCTTTCAATCGCTTCGTTCAGTTCCTTGTTCGGTCCGCTGGACCCGCCCTTGCCCTTCTCGTTCATCGCGTACGCGATCAGCAGCAGCGCGAGCAGCAGACCGCCGCCGCCGGGGAGCGCGTAGCCGGGGAGATCCGGCAGGTTGTCCCACGGCGCGGCTTGTTCGAGCATCACGTTTCCCCCTCCGTTCAGCACTGGTGTTGACCTTATGCCGAACCGCGAACGCCCCCCGGCGGGCGGCCGGGGGGCGTTCGAGCGGGGCGGGGAGGGGTTACGCCTCCGCGGCCGGTTGGCTGTCCCACAGGTGGACCGTGGACCCGGTACGCAGCGGCTTGCCTTCCGGTCCTTTGATGTGGCCCGGGACGATGCGGTCTTCGTGCTCGCACTCGCCGGCGCCGTGCGCCCGGGGGTTCATGCAGGTGTTCCGCCGGTACGGGCGTACGGGCCACCGACACGACCACTGCGGTTCGCGGCGCCCCGTGCTCGCCTCCGCGTCTTCCGCGGCGGCTTTCGGGGAGGGGCGGCGGCCGGGGTGTACGCGGACGATGCGCACGGCGCCGGACGCGGTGATCCCTTGGCGGCGGTCGCGCTTCTGGCCGGCTCGCGCTCGGGGGACGTCTTCGACTTCGGCCCACTGGTTCTTTCCGTCGTGGCCCATGAGTTGCCACGCGGTGTAGAGCACGTGGGACCACAGTTCGGTGGTGTCGGGTTGGGCCGGCCCGAACGCCGCTCCCTCCCGTAGCAGCATTTCGTTATCCCACCCGAGCACGGGGCCGTGGGTGGCCCGGGTGGCATCGATGGCGCCGGCGGTGATGACCGCGCCGTCTGGCATGGTGGCGATCTCCGTTTCCGGGGCGAGCCCGGAGAAGATGCCGCGCGGTGAGTAGAAGGTGAGCCACACCCCGCGGAAGTCCGGCGGGATCGTGCCCGTGCGCCCCTGTCCGCGGAATGTCCAGCGGACGGAGCCTTGATCCAGTGCCACCGCTTGGGGGCTCCACACTGACCAGGACACGGCCACGATCGGGGTTGTGACCACGGCGGGCGCCACGGAGTTACCGGCGAGCGCGCCGGCGAAGACCGCGGCCACGTCTTCGGTGTATCCGCCGATCGGCTCCCCGAAGACGATCATTCCGGCTTCGGAGGGGAGGCGCCGGAGCGTCATGGGCTCCGTGGGCGGGGTTGCGGCGGCGGCAAGGGCGAGCGCGGTCATGTCCGGGGTGGCGTAGTACAGCTCTGCCCGGTTCAAGCGGTCGTGCTCGGAGCGGGTGAGGAGGATTGACCCGATCGACTCCGCGGAGGCGTCGACGCCGGGCACGGTCGGCACGATGGTGCAGCGCCCGGCGCTCAGCGCTCCGCGCATCGTCGTGGTGGCGACGTCGCCGGACAGGTAGTCCAGCAGCTCCCCGCGCCATTCGGGGAGCTGTCGCGGGTCGGGTGGTTCCCATCGGGTCGCCGTCATTCGTACCCCTTCCGTGGGTGGTGGGTGATGATGTGACAGCGGGCCGCCCCCAACTCCAATGGGGGCGGCCCGTGGTGTCCTGCGGGTGATGCTGTCGCGGGGTGATCGGAGCGTATCGACTCACCGGGGGCGGTTCGGCGCCTTGACCGATCCTCACCCGAGCGGGGTCAGGTGCCGCACAGGCAGAACGGGCAATCACAGGAGTGGTCCGCGTACTCCGCGGCGGCTTCGTCGTGTTCCTCGGACACGTCGGCTCCGAGCGATCCCCACTTTCCGGCGGCGCGCTCGCGGTCGACGGCCGCGCGTACCTCTTCGATGGCGGCGGACAGTTGGTCCAACCCGTACGCCACGATGTCCGGGTGTTCCTTCAGGTACCCGCGGACCCGGACGTCCGCGAGATCCGTCACCAGGGCGGACCCTGCGGTCTGAAGGCTCGCCATCCATCGGTCTCGTTCGTCCAGCACGGCGCCCCCTTCAGTGCTCGCGCGACGTGATCACGCGCGCTTCGGGGACCTGCGGGGACTCGGGGGCGAAGACGGGCGTTCCACCCATGTGGGTGATGGCGCGAGCCTGCCCCAACAGAGCGTTGAAGCGGTTGTGGAGCCGGCGCGCGTCGGAGAGGAGACCATCACGGGCATGGTGCCGCTCCATGCCCCGGATGGCGTCCGCGATCCACGTGATTTCGTGGGCGTACAGGGGGAGGCGGGCGCGCTGCGGGTCCGGCTGGACGACGGAGGCGGCGCCGGCGCGCTGGTACAGCTCCGCGATCACGTCGTGAACGGTGATGAAGCCCATCCCGTAGAAGGGGGGACTTTCCAACCACCCGCGCCGCAGTCGATCCGCTTCGAGTAACGCCGCTTCCAGCGACGCGAGTTCGTCCAAGTTGATCGCGATCACTTCCGGCTGTGCGGGTGCGCTCGGGGTCGGGGTCGTCTGCTTACGGAACACGGGTCCTCCGCTGTCGTCTCGGCTGGTCATCTTCCGGGAGCACGGCGCCCCGGGTTGCCCAGTGATGGGCACCCGGGGCGTGTGCTGTGCCACGTCGGGGTGCTGTCGGCGCTCAGACCGTGCGGCGCGCGATGGTGTCGGCGCCCGGGTCGCCGTCGCTCCAACCCCACTCGCCGGAGTCGTGGCCGTCGCTGGGGTCGTGGTCGGGGTCGTCGGCGCACTGCCACCAGTCGCCCTCCGGGTCCGCGAACATCGCGGTGCACGTGTCGGGGTCCGGGGTGAACGGCGGGGCGAGCAGCCCGACCGCGGCAATCGTGGCCGCCACGGTGTCCGTGATCGTGACCGTGCCGACGTCGGCGCGGGCGCTGTGCAGAACGCCGGCCGCGGCCTTGACCGCGGCGTTGTACTGGTCGTCAGTCAGGATCGTGCGGGCCATGAGCCCTCCCCTTCTCTGATGTCGGGCGAGTCCGCCCGGCGTTGACTCAACTATGCCTCACCGTGAGGCGAAGTGCAAGGGGTGCACGCTCGCGCCGGGGTCACGTCTTCTTCAGGTCGCTGCGGGCGCCGCGGCCGGGTCGGGCCGCCTTCGCCGTACGGACTTGCTCGCGGTCGTACAGGGAGGCGCCGCCGCGGCCGGGCTCCCGGCCGGTCGCGCGCACTCCCCACCGGGACAGCGTTCTACGGGCGGAGTCGGTGGACGCGGCGCCGATGTACTCGGCAACTTCCGCGATCGTCCACGTGGTGGGCTCGGGGTCGGACACGGATGGATCTCCCTTCAGCGGGTGGCGGCCGTCCGGCGGCGGTCGCTACTGGTCGCCCGGGTGGGCATACTCCACAACCTTGCCGCATTGTGAGGCGAAGTGGAAGGGGTGATCGTGGGCGAGTCTCCCCCGCAACGACGGAGGGCGCCCCCGGGTATCACCGGGGGCGCCCTCCGTGCTGTCCGCTCAGCGCAGGAATTCGAGCCCTTCGAGCGCGTCCGCCAACTCGAAGCCGTCCACGTATTCGCTCCCGAGCGCTTCGTGAAGCGCGTCCATGGCTCCCTGGTCGTCGCCCTGTAGCCACTTCTCCATGACTTCGCTCATGGCGTCCGGGGACAGGTTGGCTTCGATCTCGCGGTTCCGGCGGTACTTCTTACCGCCGGCGGTCACGCCCATTTCGCCCCTGACCTTGATCCGGCTTCCCTGGTTCTTGATCCGGGCTTCCCGCAGGTTGGAGAGCTGAGCGCGCCGCATCTCGGGGGAGTCGCGTACGAAGTTCTTCAGCTTCGCCGCATTGCCCCACCGGGGCTTCCCCTCCCCGGACGCCCACCGCTGGACGCTCCGTTCGGACACCCCGAGCCGTTCCGCGACGTCCTTCGTGGACAGTCCCAACGTCTCTTTGGCCTTCGCCACCATGTCCGCCGGGCTTTCTTTGCTCGGGTCGCTCTTGCGGGAGATCCCCTGATAGAGCGCGTCCGCGGTGGCCTTCTTGCCCTTGCGTCGTCCGAACATCGCTTACGCCTCCCCGTTGGTCGTGCTGTCGTCGTCGGTGCCTTCCACGGCCGCCACTACGGCGCCCACTTGCTTGCTGGTCGGTCGCTCCACCAGCAGCGGCGCCACCGTGTCCATGGCGGCAAAGCCGGCGTGCTTGAACTGTCCGAGCCCGCGCCCCATGGTGAGCCCGGCCGGGACGGCGGGGTCCGGCTCCGTCGCGTCGGTCGCGTACATCACCCAGTCCGTTGCGATGGCGAGCGGGAAGCGGCCTTCGGTGTCCGCGACCTTCTTCAGCTTCCGGAAGAGGTTCGCGCGGGCGGTGGCGACGACCGCGAGCCACCAGTACGGGTAGTAGTACCGGCCGGCCTTCTCGCTCGCGTGATAGCCAAGGGTCCGGGTGTACGTGGCCTTGATCGCGTCCAGTACGGCCGCCGCGTCCGGGTCGCCTTCGAGGGCGGCGGGGAGGACGCGGGCGCGGGCGTCGCGGATGCGGTTCGCCCACGGGTTCAGGTAGCGGGTGCGCTCCGTCCAGACGTGCGCTTCCACGGGCCGGATCTCATAGCCCATGTTGGCGAGTTCCTTCAGCGTGGGCGTGGTGAACCACCGGGTGGCCGGTCCGCGAGCGCCGGCGGCGGTGCGCTGGACGCCGGGGGACAGCAGATTGGGCAAGCGGGGGTCTTCCTCCCACGTCAGGGACTCCACCTTCCACAGCGCCGGCGTACTCGGGTCGAAGTCGGTCGGGCCTTCGATGTGGCGGGACGGGCCGATCCCGAGGTCCACCGCTTGGGCCGCGCCCACGTGCATGGCGCTCGCGTCGGCCGCGACGACGTTGGGCATGGCCCGCTCCTCCGCGGTGGGCACCCGCCCCCACGTGAACGCCTCTTCCAGCGTGCGGACCAGCGACGGCCGCGGGGGCTTCGGCGCGGTGGCGGGAAGGTTGATCTTGCGGCGGAAGGTCTCGTTCAGGTCGACGCCGGTCACCTGCGGTGAGACGTGGTACAGGGTTCCGGTGCTCTGTGCGTACTCCCCGATGCGGAAGGCCACTTCGGCGCCGCCGGGCTCGCCGTCCAGCAGCGGGCACCCGAAGGCGTCTTGCCACCCGGCAACCGAGATCCGCAGGTAGCGCCCGGCGGTACGGCGGGCCGTCATCCACGCCCGCAGATCCTTGATCTGCCACCCGGCGGTGCGGGCCGCTTCCAACGCCCGGTGCTCGCGGGCCGGCTTGCTGTCCTCCGCCGGGGGCTCCGCGGGCAGTCCGAGCCGTGCCGCAACGTCCGGCATGATCCACACCTGTCCGTCGTCGCGCTGTCCGTTCTCGCGGAGGTATCCCAGCGTGAGGCTGTCCGCCCACTCCAACAGGTCCGCGAGCGAGTCCACGCGCTCCGGGAGCGGGAGGCACTGCATCGAGCCGGACAGCCATCCGCCGAAGGCGTCGACCACCAGCGCGCCGGCCGTGAAGGTCCGGGCGCCTCCGCTCGCCGGGCGGGCCGACTGCGCGGGGACCGGCGCCGCGGGGGCGGATGCGGCGGCCGGGGGGGTCGGGGTCGACAGCGACGCGGGAGCGGAGGGGGTGGCCGCGACTGGAGTCGCGGGCGTGCTCGCCTGCACCGGGGCCGCAGGGGCGGCCGGAAGGGTCGGGGCGGCCGGCTGCGGGGCGGGAGTCGTCGGGCCGGTCGACTCCGGCGCCGGCTGGTTCGGGGGCGTGGTCGGGCCGTTCGGGTCGTCGTCTCCGCCGAAGGCTTCGTCCGCCGCCGCCCGGTTGAAGACGTAGAACCGCGGGACCGGCAGGGCCTTGCGCAGGGCGACCGTGGACGGCTTGCGCGTCCAGTGGCGCCCTTCCCCGGGGATGAGCACGCCGCGCGCCTTCAGGTCTTTCAAGCCCGGCTGCGGGGTCGCGATGCCGGCCGCCTCCGTGACGTCTGCGAGCGCCTTCGGGGAGACGTGGAACTGTCCATCGGTCTGGTATCCGAGGATCGCGCGGCCCTCTTGGATCTCCTGCCCCATGGTGATGTTGAAGGCGGACGGGAAGGAAGCCGGGTCGCGCAAGACGGCTTCGGAGACCGCTTCCCAGAGTTGCGCGCCGGGTCCGATGTGCGCTTCGTGCGCCTCCGCTACAGCGTCGGGCAGTTCGGTCATGGCGTCTTCCTCCGCCTTCTTGCCGAGCGCGGGGAGGTCGAGGACGTCCCCGAGCATGTAGGCACCCAGCGCCCACGCCGCGTAGACGCGGGCAATCGTCAGTTCGAGACCGCCGCGGGCCATGGACAGGCGCCCGGTGATCTCTGCATGGAGCTGCTGCCACTCGCGGACCTTCGCGGCGCTGTAGAAGTCGGCGCGTACGGCCCACTCGAACGGCCACCCGTGGTGGTTGACCGCGAGCGATTCCGCTTCGTTGGCTCGCTCCGCCGCCGCGTCGTCGCAGCCCCAAAAGGGCGCTTCCATCTCGAAGAGGCGAGCGGCAAGGTCTTCGGTCTGCCCCTTGCGGCGAAGCGACCGGTTCGAGCTGGACGACAGCGAAGAGTGCCACCGACCCAGCGACGGCGCCCGGCCGCCGGTCCGCGTCGACCGCGAGCGCACGCACCCGCCGACGATGCGGGACAGCAGCTTTTCCCCGTCCGTCACGGACAGGCCCGACGTGCTGAATTCCTCGCGCACGGCCGGGAGCGTCCGGGCTTCGACCAGCACACCCGGAAGGCCATTGGGGGTGGTGTTCCACGACTTGAAAATCTCGAAGTCTTCGGAGGGCGAGCCGAACATGGACGCCTGTACGTGCTGCGTGGTGCTCTTGCCCTGCTGCGGCGGACCGACCAGGTTCAGCACGTGCGGCGGTACGGACAGCAGCCGGGAGACCACGGGGCCCACGAAGAGTTCCCCGATCGCGAGCGTGGTCCGCTCGGTGGCCGCGGACAGCTCCCCGATTCGACGCCACGCCATCCGTGCGTCCTCTTCGGGACCGCGAAGCTGTCGGTACCCGAGTTCCTGCGCGTCCGCCTCCGGCATGATCATGTCGCCGTCCGGGGTGACGGACGTCGTGGCGGGGACTTCACGGGCGGCGGCGCCCTGGTCGCGGATCAGCCGGGCGTACGCCGCGCCTTCGTCCCGACCGGAGGGGGACGGCCGTCCGAGCAGACCGGCCCACGCCCCCGAGTCGATGTCAAATTCCGACACGATCCGCGGGGCGCCTTCGGTGGTGGCGAGTTGGTACGCGATCCGGGTATGCCGGCCGTCCGCGCCACGGTAGGTGACGCGACCCAAGACCTCCGGCACGGTGCCGATCAGGGCGAAGGGGGCGTCTTTGCCGGGGCTGTGCCACACGGTCCGAGTCCGCGGGTCGTGCATCCACCCGTTCTTCATGCCGGGGATCGGGATCATGCGGGAGCGCGAGCGTCCCGCGCCGCCGCCGGCTCCCCCGCCGCCGCCGCCGTTCCCCTTGTTCCCGTCGCCGCTGTCGTCGCCGGAGTCGGCGCCGCGGCGGCGGGGGAGCTGGATCACGTCGGCTCCGTCGCCCTCTTCCTCCGGGGTCTCCGGGGATGTGGCGGGGGCGAGCGATGCGGCCGGGACCTCCCGCAGTGCGGCCACGTCGTGGCCGGCCTTCAGGTGGTCGGAGAGGTCTTTGCCCTCCGCCGCTTCGACCACGGTCGCGGTGCAGTTCACCGCCGTGAGCGCCGCCCGGATGAACTCCGCGTGCTTGCGTCCGGTGTCGTCGCGGTCAGCCACGATGACCACGCGAGCGCCCCGAAGGGCGTCGGTGTGCACCGCCGTCCACTTCCCGGCGCCGCCGGGGTTGCAGGTGGCGACCAGCCCGGCGGCGCGGGCGTTGTCGACGTCCTTTTCCCCTTCGACCACGAAGACCGTACGGCCCTCCGCCATCGCGGCCACGACTTCGGGGAGCCGGTACAGCGGGCGGGACAGGGGCGCTTTGTACTCCCATCCGCCATCGCCGGCGGGGCGGCGCTGCGCGAAGGACTTCTGTCCGCACTGCGCGCACTGCCGACGGATCACTTCGCCCGTGATGGTCCCCGCCGCGTCCGTATATACGTAGGACTCGACTCGCCGGAACGTGTGCTTGTGGTCGTCATCCGAACGGGTGTCGGGCTTACGCTGCGTGGCGGTTTTCAGCTGACCCCCGCCACGCTGTGCGACCGGGCGGGAGATCCGGGGGCCGCGGTAGGCGCGCTCTTTCGGGGTGTCGTACAGGTCCGCGAGCGAGAGGCCCAACGCGGTGGCGACGTCCGCCGTTGAACACCCGACTTGGCAGCAGACCTTGACGCCGGCGGCGCCGGAGCCGACTCGATCCGACCAGTCCACAGAGAGGGACGGGCGGTTGTCTTCATGGGCGGGGCAACGGGCGTCAAGGTGGTCCCCCCTGCCCCGGGGGTTGCATCCATTCTCACTGAGCGCATCCGTGATCCGCCGGAGTGATGCGCGGTCATCGGTGCCGCTGCGTAGGTTCTCGTGCATCGGGTACAGTCCCAATCAATGCATCGGGTCTTTGACCCACCCCGCCCCGGGGTCCACAGTTCCGGAGCGGTAGCCAGCGCCCCAGACGGACGGCAATCCGTCATACGGGGCGCTTGCTTCTTTTCTGGGGTGGGTCTGCGCTCCCCGGGGGTCCGGGGGCGCCTGTCATGCGGCCAAGGGGCCGTCTTCTCCCTGTCGCTCCGCGAGAGCGCGCCGGGCAAGTTCGGCCAGTGCCTCCGCTGCTGCGAGCACTGCGGCCGGGTCCTCCCCGAGCATCCGCCCCGTGGGTCGGCCCATGATCCCGCCGCGGAAGGTGGCTGCGAGCAGCTCCCCGACTTCGCGCGGGATCGTGTTGCGGCCCTTGCCGACCAGGGTCGGGAAGGCAGACACCAGCGTCCGGCGCACCTGCGTGTGAGACGTTCCGCCGGCGGTGGCGATCTCGTTCAGCGATGCTCCGGCGGGGCGCTTGGTGCTGGTCATCTGGCCTCCCTGGAAGTAAGAACCGTACGGTTCCGAACCGTGCGGTTCACAGACCCTAGCGTCATCTGTGGATCACCGCTCGCATATTGCGGAAGTCCCCGCCCGGCGTGTCGTGTCGACAGCCGGGCGGGGACGCCTTCAGCCCAACCCCTCCATGTCGAAGAGGGCTTCGGACTGCGCGGGGACCTTCTTGCCCTGCGGCGGCTTGGCCTTCTTCGCCGCGCCCGAGCGGCACACCGCACACCACGCCATGAGTTGATCCGGCGTCATGCGGGCCGCGGCGTGCTCGGGGACGGTGGGGTCCTCCGGTGCGGCTTCCAGCCGGATCGGAGGGTGGCCCTTGCCGCCGTACGCCCCGTGGCGGGCGTCGCAGCGGCCTTCGGTCTTGCGGTGCGTGGCGCCACACTGCCCGGTGCACTGGCAGCAGTTCCCCGCGCGCTCCATGACGACCGCCCACCCGCCGGCGTTGCCGAAGATGGGGGCCGCGAGCGGCGCCCGCTCCGGCTCGCCGGGAAGTACGGACGCGGGCGGGGAGAGGGTGGCCGCGGTCTGCTGTCCGGCGCGGCGCTGCGTCATGATCTCCGCGAGCTTCCGCCGGTCGATCTCGACAGCGCCCGCCCTGATCGCGTCGGCGCGCTTGGCGGGGGTGACGTCGTAGTGCCACCGGTAGTTGTCGGCGTTCTGGAACCAGGACCGGCGGAGGCCGATCCCCTCCGCGAAGGTGTGCAGTTCCTCCGCGGTGTCCGCGACCAGGTGCGCCCACTGCGTGGTCCGCAGCCCGTTGCGCTTGGCGACGTCGCCGTATTCGGCGATCCCGTCCACATAGACCGTCATGACTGCGCCTCCCCCATGCCGACGTGCGCGAGGAACTGCGTTGCGGCGTGGTAGCCGTAGACGGGCGGGATGCACTCGCGGATGCCGTCGCGGGTCATCCACGGGACACCCATGTCCGCCTTCACGTACGGGACGTTGGAGAAGTTGCCGACCGCGTGATACCAGTCGCCGGGCTTCAGCGGGCGGCCCATCTTGACCGTGGGGTGGACGTGCTCGGGGTGCTCCGGGACGGCGATCGGGAACGACGCTTCCAAGAGGCGGTGGCGGTAGGTGTGCAGGCCGAACGATGCGCCGCACAGCATCGCGGGGTTGCGCATTTCCTCCCGCGCCTCTTCCACGTTCTCCATGACCCACGGCCGGCCGGTCGCCTGCATGGCTTCGCGGGTCGGGCCGATCAGCCGGGGGTGTTCGCGCTGCTGGATCTTCCAGCAGCGGGTGTATGCCTGGCAGGGGGGCGAGCCCGCGTGGACGTCGTACTCATGGCCGTGGGCGCGGATGTACTCGATCGCGTCGCCCTGAATGAAGGGGAAGGGGTACCGGGGCTGCGGGTTCAGGTCGACGCCGGTCACGTCGAAGCCGGCCATGTGCCATCCCCACGAGTCGCCACCCTGGCAGCAGTACGTGACCAGGACCCGCAGCCCGTTGCGCGGGGCGGGGACACCGGGGAGCCGGAGGCCGGCCGGGGTCTCTACGGCGAGCGTGGTCATGCTTCCCTCTCTCCCCGGACCCACCCGGCAAGGGCGAGTTCGGTGATGCGGTCGTGGCCGGAGGTCTCCATGTTCCAGAGCCGGACGGGGACGCCCACGGCGTTGCTGTCGGCGTAGACGACGCGCCACCACATCCAGTCATGCAGGGTGCCGCTGGTCGGGTCGGGCGCGGTACGGCCGTAGTGGCTGCGGCCGGAGTCGTGGGCGACCGCGCCGAGCGTCCGTGCCCACTTCAGGACGTCCATGCTGTTGGACAGGTGGATCATGACGACGCTTCCGCGGCCGGGCACGTCGGCGTAGTCGGTCGCACCGAAGGCGGGAAGGTCCGGGTGGGCCGCCATGAGGCTGTTGACCGCGACCAGTTCCCGGCGGACCGCGGCCGGAGTACCGGACGTGGCGATCCCGGTTCCCGTCGCGGTCATCCGCAGGGTGGAGGCGGGAGCGGCCGGACGGGCGGAGTCGCACGCCGCAGCCGGAGTGTCCTCCGGCGCTTCGCCGGCTCCGATCAGCCGGAGCGGGCGCGGGTCGAGGGCGCTCACCGCGCGGTGACCAGGACGCGGGCGGGGAGGGTGGCCGCGGTGGCGGTCCCCGTGCCCTTGCAGGTCCGGCAGACGACGCGGAGCGTGCGGCGCGAGCCGTCCGCGGTGCGCGCGCTGATCGCCACGGCCACGACCGGGAAGCCGTCACAGTCCCCGCAGGACCCGGCGGTGGCGGTGGCGGGGTGCTGGTGGTGCTGCATGATGGTTGCTCCTCTTCGGATTCGTTGGGGAATCGGCACCGGGGTGGCAGATGCTTGGCCGTATCGGGCCACCCCGGGGCCGGTCATGCTGTGCGGTTCGTGGTCACCACCACATGGACTTCGGCTTCGGGACGATCTGCGACCCGTGGCCGTTCCGCATGTGGTCCACGCACTCCGGGCAGTCCTCCCGCGGACCAAGGTGCGCGTGAGCCTTACGGCTGTTGTGGGCGTGGTACCAGCACTGTCGGCACTCGCCGGGGGGTACGGGCTTCACGGCTCCCCCTCCGGTCAGGTGCGGCGGCGGGTGCGCCGCGGCTTCTTGTAGGCGGGCGGGATCTCGTTGTACGAGTCACGGCCGGCCGCGAAGGACGTCAGGTCCTCCGGGGCCGCCTCCGCAACCTCCCGCATGATCCGGTTCGCGGTCTTGCGGTCGCCGTGTCGCCGGGCAATCGCGTACTCGCGGCCCTTCTCCGTCATCTCCGGGTTCGCCGGCTCCGGGGTGGAGCCGCCGCCCTTGAACATGTCGCGCAGTCCCATGGCCGCGCCCCTCCTACTTGGCACCCGCGGCCGTGAGCGGCCAGTGGGCGGAGTCGGGGCGAGGCGCCGGGCTGTGGTCGCTGTCGATGTCGTAGGCACTGTGGGCGGTCAGCAGCTCCCCGAGCCGGGCGAGCGTGTCCACCGCGTCCACGTGCGCCTCACCGCAGGTGAAGCAGTCGCGCTTGAAGTACAGGGCGCCGCTGTCTGCCATCGCGTCCGGGTCGCTGTCCTCCGAGCGGAAGACCAGCGCCGCGAGCGTCGGGCCGTCGGAGGTCAGGACCACGGTCGCTTCCGCGATGCCGTCCGGGCCGTCCCCCGGCTCCGTGACGTGCCAACCGAGCTGTTCGGCCGGCCCGCGCCCGAAGAGGTCCACGGCCTTCCAATGGGCCGCGTCGCGCACGTAGGTGCGGCGGCGCGAGCGGGCCGCGTCGCGCTCTGCGCGCTCGCGGTGCTGCGTGTCCACGAACGTGGCGAGCGCGAGCCCCACCAGGGCTTCGGCCGCTTCGTTGTGGGTGGCAAGGGTGTCCATGCAGGTGTCTCCTGTCTGCGATGTCGGGCGGTGTTCTCCGACTCCCCTAACTATGCCTCACTGTGAGGCAAAGTGCTAGGGGGTCGTCACCACCACTTGGACTCGGCGCGCTTCTTCGCCTTCGCCATGGCCTTGTCCGTGATCTTCTTCTTCCGCAGGGCCTCTTCCGCCGCGTGCTCCGCGGCCACCCGCTCCTCCGCGTCCTTGAAGATCCGTTCCACGGCCCTGTCCGCCTTCGACGTCGACTTGCCGCGGACGACCTTCACGCAGCCGCGCCCCGTGTGGAAGACCACCCGGGCCTGTTCACCCGCGGTCAGCCCCGACATGTCACCGCTGCGGATCGCCCTCAGCCGCGCCTCAGCGCTCATGATCGGCATGTTCGTTCCCTTCGTCGTGGATACCGGACTGTCCGGCTCCCCTCACCGCCCGGGGCGGCCGTCGTGGGCCGGCCGGGCGGATCGGGCAACCGTCAGTCGCGCTCCGCGTCGGTCGTCTCCGTGAACTCCCAGCCGGCCCAGTCCGCGATCCGCTCAGACGCCTCCCAGCAGGCGTCTTCGATCGCGCGGCGCCCGCCATCGGTGGTGCGGAGCATCCGGGCGGACGTGGCCAGGTGGACGGCGAGCACTCCGAGAAGGGCGACCGCGAGCACGGTCACGCTGCTGGTGAGCGGCATCCCCTGGTCGCTCAGGAGAAGGAGGAAGCCGACGCCCACGACGACTTCCGCGACCAGGGGCGCGCGGGAGACGAGATAGAAGGCGGGGAGGGCGATCAGGTCTCGAAGCATCGTCAGCGCCCCCCGGCCGCGGTCGCGGGCGCGGTGTCACCGGTCGACGTCTCCGGCCGGGCGATCACGGGGCGGGCGATGTCGCGGTGTTCGAGCGTCGCGGGCATCTGAGCGCCGGCGAGGATCTGAGCG
The DNA here is from genome assembly GCF_036226665.1 of Streptomyces sp. NBC_00691. Taxonomy (NCBI): domain Bacteria; kingdom Bacillati; phylum Actinomycetota; class Actinomycetes; order Kitasatosporales; family Streptomycetaceae; genus Streptomyces; species Streptomyces sp. NBC_00691. Next base: position 25,461 of record NZ_CP109008.1, read on the forward strand.
ACCCGGATCGCGATTGCGGCGCTGCGGTGGCGACCGCCCACGCAGCCGATCGCGATGGTGATGGGGGCGGGGGTCGGGCCGGCGCGGTAGCTGAAGACCGTGTGGACGATGCAGTCCACCAGTGCGGCCACGCCGGGGGTGTTCATCACGGTGGCGAAGACGTCCGGGGACTCCGCGGTCTGGTGGCGCAGGGCGGGGTCCACGTGCGGGTCACGGAAGTGGGCGCGGACGTCGTAGACCGCGGTGGCCTCCGGGGCGGGGGCGTGGCCGTACCCGAACGACGTGATGGTTACGGGCTGTTGGGTGTGGTCGGTCATGTGGGGTTCCTCCGGGGTGTCCGGTGTGGGGCTGTGGTTCGGAGTGGGCGCGCGAAGGGGGATCGGGTTCGGCCCGTCTTCTCCGGCTCCCGCAACCAACTATGCCTCACTGTGAGGCAAAGTGGAAGAGGGTGGGGGAAGTCGGGGGCGAGCGGGGGTGATTGATCGGCGGTCGGGCTCGGGGTCGTCGCCCCGCGGGCCGGACTGTCCGGCTCCCCTCACCGCCCGGGACGGCCGTCGCGGGCCGGCCGGGCGGATCGGGCAACCGTCAGTCAGCGGCGCTTAACGATGGCGGTGGCGGTCGCGGTGGCCTTGCTCAGCAGCCCGCGGGACACCGCGGTGGCGGTGACCGTGACCGCCTCCCCCGCGCCCTTCTTGGGGCGGGAGAGCATGACCACGCCGACCAGGACCGCGATCCCGAGCACGACGAAGAAGAGTTGCCGCAGGGCCTCCGCGAAGGCGAGCACGGCCGGGACGGCGAGCGCGAGCCCCCACGCCCCGAGCGCGACGCTTCCGGCGGTTACCGGCATGAGAATGGCGGCCGAAACGACCCACCGCGGAACGGGCTCGCGGCGGACCGGGGAAAGGCTCGCAGCGTGCTGCGCGAATGCGTCCACGTCCACCAGGATTTCCCGCCCGTCCGGGGTCCAGACCGTGACCACGTTCAGGTTCTGACGTGCGGCGTATTCGGCCGGAACGACCGCGGAGGGGACGACGACTTCAGCGCGGGGCATTTGGTCGAAGACGTCCGCGGGGATGTTCTTCGCGAGTGCGCCGGGGGTTCGGTTCGGGTCGAAGTTGTTCACGATGCCGCGCCTTCCTTGATTGTCCGGGCGCCCGCTCGCGGGCGGTTAAGGTGCCATTCCTTCAGCGCTTCCGGCATCCATGACGGGGAGTTTCCGCGGCGGAATTCGCCGGGAATGGAGTCACGCTGTCGGGCCTTTTTGAAGGCTTCCAGTTCCATTCCGAGGAATTCGGCTCCGCCTTTCAGTCCGGAAATGGGCTCCGGCTCGGGCTCGGGGGCCGGCTCGGGAACGGCGCGGAGGGTCGGACGGTCGATTCCGTCACTGCCCGCGACGAACGCGGCGTGCCCGTTACGCCCCGTATTGTCCGGGGACTGTCCCGGGACGAAACTCGGCATCGACCCAGGCAGGGACGTTCCCGGCTTGTTCAGGGACGTTCGGGGGGACGTCGGCGCGGATTCGAGCAGTTCACGGCCGTTCAATGCGAATTCGCGCGCCTCTTCGGGGGTCATGTAGACCATCTGAATGGTGCGCTGGTCGTCTCCCACCATGACGATGGCGCGGCCGGGGTGACGGGACGACTTCGGGCGCGGGTAAGTGCCCACCAGCATGTTCCACGCGGCCGGGGAGAACCGGGCGAGAACCTTCATGCCGTACTGGTCGCGCGCCTCCGAGCCGCCCGCGGCACGGGCGTTCATCTGCTGGAAGACCGAAACGACGTGCATTCGCGCCTGTCGGCCCTGATTCAGAATGAACGCAAGGTCATTCATGATCGGGGGCGTGCGGGGGTCGGACTTCTCGCGAATGGAGTTCCACCACTCCTGAACCAGCCGGGTGAAACTGTTCATCTCTTCGATGACGAGAACGCGCCGCGGGAATACCGCCTTTTCGTTCTCGTCAAGTTCCTCGTAACGCCGCTCCATTTCGGCGCGGAATTCCTGAACCTGCCGGACCCATGCTTCGGCGGTCTTGTGGATGAACACTCCGGGGACGCCCCGGAAAGCATTCTGAGAAATGCGCTTGGGGTCGCAAATGTCGATCTGCTCCACCCCGCCGTCCTTGCCCGTGTGCCGGGCGAGCTGTGCGATCACGAAGCGCAGGAACGTGGACTTGCCGGCGCCCGTACCCATGCTCAGCGCCCAGTGCGGCGCTTCCTGGTCGAAGTCGCCCCGGACTGCCTCACCGCGGGTGCCGAGACCCACCAGCGGACGGGCCTCCGGCGACTTCAGGGCCTCCGCGAGCACGTCCGCGAACGCGACGTACTTCGGGGGGGCCGGCGGGTGCTTCAGGGTCACGCAGAACCGGCCCCAGTCCCATTCCGCTTCCCACTCGCCGGGGATGCGGCGCTCCATGAGTGCGGTGATCTCGGCGCGCTGCATGTCGCTCCCGCGGAAGTCGCGCGGGACTCGAAGCGTCACCTTGGCGTTCTCCGCGTCCAGCGCGTACGGGACTCGCAGCCAATCGCGGATGCTCTCGCCCTTCGGGACGTCCAGCAGATCCGCAACGGTCATCCACAGCGGGACCACCAGGTCCCGGAAGTGGCGGCGGCGGTCGCGCGTCCGGTGTCCGACGTAGCCGGCGGGTCCGCCGACCATGACGGCCGCGAGCACGGTCAGGACCGGGCTCACGTTCCAGCCGACCACCAGGGCGACCGCGGTCAGCAGAACCGCGCGGCGGACCCACTGCGGGACGATGCGCACCCAGTGAAGGCGGCGGGTCCGCGGGTAGATCCAGCGGTACGGCATCCAGCGCGGGGGCTCCGCGGGGATCGACTCAGCGTGACGGCGAAGGATCTTGTTTCGGTTCTTGATCGCGACCCATGCGGCCACGCCGAAGGCGGCGGCGGTCAGGCTCATGCGGACCGCCCCCACACCGTGGCGCCGGCGTCGATCTGCTGCCGGAGGATCTGGCCCACCGCGCCTTTGCCGCCGCCCACACCGACCGACAGCGCGAAGTGCGCGAGCGTCGGACCGTTGGGGGCCGCGTCGGGGGCCGTGGGGATCGTGTCGGGAGTCGTCGGGGTGGTGTCGGGCTCGGTGGGGAGCGGCGTTCCGCCGCCGCTGCGCGCGTGTGAGAACGTGGGCATTGCCTCAGACCCTCTCGTCAGTGGGGATGAGTCGCGGGGGGCGGTCGGGGACCAGCCGGCCGCCCCTGCTTCGTCAGTGGTTGTCGCTGTCGCTTCGGCGCCGGGCGCCGCTGTGGGGCTGTGGTTAGGACGTCGGTACCGGGTCGACTCCCGTCGCGGGGAGTTGGGCCGGTACGGGGCCGCTCTCGATCTTGGGCGTCCGCTTCGCGATGTCGTAGGCGTAAGAGCGGTCCACCTTCATGCCGCGGGCTCCGAGCCAGTCCAGCGCCGCGGGGACGTCGCCGGACGATGCCGAGAGCGCGAGCCGGACCGCGTCCGCCTTGCTGATCCCCTCCGGGAGCCCGTTCAGGTCTTCCACCTCCTTGACCTGCTGCGCCTGCCACACCCGGGCCAACGCCTCTTCGGGGCGGGTGAGCCCGTAGCGGACGGACAGGGACCACGCCGCGAAGGTCTCGCGGGGGTAGCGCAGCCACCGCACCGCGCGGAAGCGGGCCAAGGGGCGCTCAACTGCACCGATGCGCCGGAGCATGGTCCGCCGGATCTGCCGCAGCACCACGTCAAAGAGCCACCAGGACAGCACCGACATGGCGCCGAAGTAGAGCGCCGCCGCGGTCGACCCGTTCGGGGCGTTCTCCGCGTGGTACCAGTTCGCCCCCGCGGAGCCGGTGACCAGGAAGAAGGTCAGCAGCCGGGGGCCGGCCGCGGAGTCGTGCGCGACGACCGCCCGCAGTGCGAGGAAGCCGCAGAGCATCGCGGCCACGTCCAGCGAGACCGGAACGCCGTACGACCACGGGTCCTTCAGGTGCAGGACGTCCGTCGCGAAGCCCACCAGACCGTTCCACGACATGGCCGCGGCGATGCCCACGACCACCAGCAGCAGCGCGTACCCGGTGAGCGTGATCCGCTTCGCCTGTCGCTCCGCCTTCTCCTCCGGGGTCCGCCCCGGCTTCGGCTCGGGGGCGCCCTGCGTCTTCGTCGGCGCGTCCTCCGACCGCCGACCGAAGAGGCCACGACCACCCGACCGGCCCCCCGCTGCGCCCCCTTCGACCCCACTCGGGTCCACGGGCGTGGTGTTCGTCATGTTCGCCATGCCTTCCGTCCCTTCCTCTTCGCCGTTCATTGCTTGCCTTCCAGCTCGCTGCGTCTGCATGTGCGCACATGCGCATGGTGCGGGCGCTATGCGCATGTACTCACCTGCGCACGCCCCGGAGGGGCACCCGACAGGCAGCCTACGACCACCCGACAGCCACCCCACGTAGTGCGGGGTAGCGGTGCGGTGTCGCTCTGTGAGTGTCCCCCTTCCTGCTAAGCAAGTCAACTAGTGCTTAGCACTTGGGGACATACGTAGCTCTTGGTAACCTGCGATACATGACCGAACGACAGAAGCGGCCGGCATACCGCGACGCGGCGGACCGGCTCCGCGATGCCATCGAACGGGGGGACTACGCCCCGGGTGCACAGCTCCCGACCGACAGCGCAATGGCCGAAGCCTTCGAGACGAACCGGAGCAGCATCGGACAAGCCGTCCGACTACTGATCAGCGAAGGTCTGGCCGTACGGCGCGGGCGCTCCACTTACGTGGCCCGCATCGTCCACAAGATCCTCCGCGACACGACCGCCCGGTACGTCCGTGCACGCAGGGAGGAAGGCGCCGCCCGCGGAGCCTTCGCAGCCGAGATCAACCGACTCGGCATGACCCCCGCTTCGCAGGTGACTGTCTCGCGTGTCCTCCCGCCCGCCCACGTGGCGGAGCTGCTGGGGGTGGAGCCCGGCGTTTCCGCCGTCGTCTCCCGCGCCCGGCGGATGCTCGCGGATGACACGCCGGTCCAGATCGCGACGTCATACCTCCCCGTCGACATCGCCGGCGGTACTCAGCTCGAAGAAGAGGACACGGGCCCGGGGGGTACGAAGTCGCGTCTTGCGGATCTTGGGTATGCGCAAGCACAGATCACGGAAACGATCGACGTGCGAAGCCCGGACCCCGAGGAAGCCGCAGCGCTGGACTTGACCGAAGACCAGCGCGTCTACGAGGTGACGCACACCGCGCGCACCGAAGAGGGGCGGGCCGTGGAAGTGGCTGTCCACGTCATGCCGACCCACCTTTGGACGCTGAAGTACACGTGGGATCTCGGCTCCACCAACTGACAACGATCATGAAGGGAACGACTCACCCCATGGCACAGAACACGATCGACGCAAACGGGCAGATCCTCCGGGACGCCCGCAGCCGGTACCGCACCGCCCACCGCGAAGAGAGCGGAGCCCACGGCGCCTACGAGAGCGAGACGAAGCGCGCCGGCGGAACACCGCGCGCCGAAGTCGACGTCCGCCGCGAGCCCGCGCCTGCCTCCGCCGCTGCGCACTTCGGGCCGGAGGCGGGGGACGTGGTGGTCCGCGCGCGGCGCATGTACGACGGAAACAGGCTGGTCCAGCTCGCGGACACGTGGGTTCCGGTGGACGTGGCCGAAGCCGCGGGCATCGACCAGGTGGACACGGGCGTGGGCGGGATCATCTCGCGTATGGCCGAAGCCGGCTTCCGACAGGTGGAAGTGATCGAAGACGTTCAGCAGCGGGAGGCCACCGCCGCGGAGGCGGACGCCTTCGGGGTCGACGCCGGCTCTCTGCTACTGGAGATCACCCACGTGGGGTACACCGACGCGGGGCGGGCGGTGGAAGTCACCCGCCACACCTTGGGCCCCGGCTGGACCCTGCGCTACTCCGTACCGCTGGACTAATCCGCACATGCGCACCTGCGCACGCTGTGAACAGCAATGACGAAGGCCCGACCGGGGAGACCGGTCGGGCCTTCGCCATGCGGCGCCGCGCCTACTTCGCCTCACACCGGGGGCAGAAGGTGTAGAGGTGCGCGTGCTCACTGGCCAGCACTTCCCCCCGGGTGCGGTACTCGTTCGGCTTGTCGTTCGGGGTGCAGTAGGCGGGACGAATCCCCTTGTTGCAGCGGGCTCGGTACTGGTCGCCACGCTCCGGGTCGGCGCCCACCCGGACGAACCGGTGAAGGTTGCTGAAGTTGGAGTGCGTGCCGCGCCACTCCCGCGGCGCCTCCGTGTCGGTCGGCTCCGGAGCGTCGACCAGCGTCATGCGCACGTCCCGGCCGTCCGCGTATTCGATGTGGTGTTGCGTGCGACCGGAGGACATCCGCCGAACGCTGCGCTCACGGGAGACCCGACCCATCATCGCGTCGTTCACTTCGGCAAGACCTTCCTTGACGCTCACGTGGGTGGTGACGCCGTTCTCGATCCGCTCGAACACCTTGCCCATGACTTCCCTGCTTTCTCTCGTTCCCGACTGCTGAAACCAACTATGCCTCACCGTGAGGCAAAGTGCAAGGGGGACGTATGCGCAGGTGAGCACATGCATACGGCATCCGTCCGGGTTGTCTCGCGTCTGCGCACATGCTCATGTGCGCACGCTCTACCCTGGTCACATGGCATTTACAGTGGCGGTCGTCGTTCTCAAAGGTGGAGCGGGAAAGACCATGACCGCGTTGGCTCTCGCGGAGGCTGCGGCGGAGGCTGAAGCCGCGGCCACCCTGGTGGACTCCGACCCGATGGGCGGAGCAGTACGGCAAGCGGCGCTTGCCGAGGAAACGGGACGTCCCATGCGGGCCACCGTGATGGGGCTCGCGGCCGTCGACCTCCCCAAGCGCATGGGGTCGATCACTCCCGGCGCGGACTTCGTGGTGATCGACGGACCCCCACCCGGCGCGCTGAAGATCGCGAAGGCGGTCATGGAGTCCGCAGACGTGGTACTCATGCCGTGCCCCGCTCGCCCCGGGGATCTCGATCGAGTTCCCGCCACGCTCCAACTCGCCCAGGACGTGGGCGTACCCGTCTTCGGCGCCTTCAACTTCTACAAGAGGAACACCAACAACGC